>NZ_WVRJ01000031.1:0-1214 GCF_013110855.1 Ruegeria sp. HKCCD4884 | reverse complement strand
CGCTGAGGATGTCTACGGCAGACCTCCGGATCAAAATGGTGACAGCCATAACATCGTTCGGGTTGACGCCGGGCGTCTCAGGCGCCGGCTTGCACAGTATTTTGCCGGCCCGGGAAGAGACGACCCAATCCATATTCATATCGATCCCGGCGGGTATGTACCTCGTTTCGAACTCAAGTATTCTGCGGACGCTCAAACTGAGGACGTTGCGACAGAATTAGAACTCCATAGCAGATGGAAGAGCAGGCCGATACAGATTGCCGCAAGCATCTTCGTGGCGCTTGCTGTCGGCTTGGGCTTGGGCTTGGGGATCACGATCAGTTCTACGCGAGAAAACACGACCGACGTTTCCGGACATTTCGAGACTTCAAATGATCCCACGCTAGAGGCGGAAAGGCGCGCACATCTCGCGAAGTCGCCGTCTAGCCTTCAAGCTGTGACACTCTCAGATCAGGCGCGGAATTTGATTTTTCCCATGTTTGAGCGGGCACAGCTTGAACTAGCTTTGGCGATGTTCCGTCATGCAATCGAGAAGGACGAATCCTACTTTGGTGGATATGCAGGTGCATCCCAGTGTTTGGCTGCCTTTGCGATTTTTGCACCAGACGGTCCTCAGCGTTCTATGCTGCTCAAAGAAGCGCGATTTTTTGCCGACCAAGCCGAAGTTCTGTCACCTGCCAACTCGTGGACGCAATCGGCACTGTCCTGGGTTGACCTTGCCGAAGGTGATACAAAACGAGCCATGGAGCACGCAGACATTGCCTTGGATCTCGCCCCTAAGGACGGCAAAGTCCTGGATTTCTATGCAATGGTCATGCTGGCGACTGGCGACTTTGACGCGGCACTCGCCGCGTCGACGAGCGACCGTCCGCGAACATCGGGCTTAGGACGATTTGCAAACAAGAGTATCTATGGCGCTGCTAGCTTTCACGCAGGAAAATACGAGCAAGCCATCGACGCTCTCAATGCCGCTACCCGCGCCGGAGACCCGATTTCGGCTCCCACTTTGGTCTACCTCGCAGCAGCAAATGCAGCGCTCGGAAATCAAGCAGAGGCCTTGGCCTTAGAGGCAGACTTAAAGCAGAACTGGCCGACAATTGACACCATTGCTCTTTGGGATCGCCTTTATGTGAATCCAGAGCAGGTTCGCGCCCTAACTGATCACTTAAGCACCATACATCAAAGGTGAGCTTTAGACTCGGAGAAGCCGTAGC
>NZ_WVRJ01000030.1:0-1273 GCF_013110855.1 Ruegeria sp. HKCCD4884 | reverse complement strand
TTACAAGTTCGGATAGATTGGGAAGCGGGCGCAGAGGTCTGCGACCTCGGCTTTGACCTTGGCTTCGACGGCGCCGTTGCCGTCTTCGCCATTGGCAGCCAGGCCGTCGACCACTTCGATGATCCAATCGGCGATCTGGCGGAACTCGACCTCGCCAAAGCCGCGGGTGGTGCCGGCGGGTGAGCCCAGACGGATTCCCGAGGTAATTGTCGGCTTTTCTGGGTCAAACGGCACGCCGTTCTTGTTGCAGGTGATATGCGCCCGGCCCAGAGCCTTCTCGGTTGCATTGCCCTTCACGCCCTTGGGGCGCAGGTCGACCAGCACCACATGGGTGTCGGTGCCGTGGGTCACCGTGTCCAGACCGCCCTTGATCAGCTGGTCCGACAGCGCCTGCGCGTTGGTAATGACTTGGCTGATATAGGTTTTGAACTCGGGCCGCAGGGCTTCGCCAAAGGCCACGGCCTTACCGGCGATCACATGCATCAGCGGGCCGCCCTGAATGCCGGGGAAGATCGCCGAATTCACTTTCTTAGCGATGTCTTCATCATTGGTCAGGATCATACCCCCACGCGGCCCACGCAGGGTCTTGTGCGTGGTCGTGGTCGCCACATGTGCATGTGGGAAGGGGCTGGGATGCTCACCCGCCGCCACCAGGCCGGCGAAGTGTGCCATGTCTACGTGCAGATAGGCACCCACCATGTCGGCGATCTGGCGCATGCGGGCAAAGTCGATCTGGCGCGGGATGGCCGAGCCGCCGGCGATGATCAGCTTGGGCTGGTGCTCTTTCGCCAGCGCCTCGACCTGATCATAATCCAGCATGTTGTCTTCTTTGCGGACGCCGTATTGCACCGCGTTGAACCACTTGCCCGACTGGTTCGGGCGCGCGCCGTGGGTCAGGTGACCACCGGCATCCAGGCTCATGCCCAGAATAGTGTCACCGGGCTGGATCAGCGCCTGGAACACACCCTGGTTGGCCTGAGAGCCCGAGTTCGGCTGCACGTTCGCAAAGCCGCAGCCAAACAGCTGCTTGGCCCGGTCGATGGCCAGGTTCTCGGCAATATCGACAAACTGACAACCGCCATAATAGCGCCGACCGGGATAGCCTTCGGCGTATTTGTTGGTCATCACCGAGCCCTGCGCTTCCATCACGGCGGCAGAGACGATGTTCTCGGATGCAATCAGCTCGATCTCGTCGCGCTGACGGCCCAGCTCGGACGTGATCGAGCCAAAAAGCTCAGGGTCACGGTCCGATAGGGACTGGGTGAAAAATCCG